>JAHCIA010000007.1 GCA_026129465.1 Flavobacteriales bacterium | reverse complement strand
TATACTGCGCCCGGGTGCGAACACGGCACGCAAGGCCTTGTCGAATTCGAGAATCAGTCTATCCATCTCTCACCATATCCGCTTGTGCGACAGGAATACAAAACCCATGTACGTTTGCAAGTTGCGATTACTTCGTCAGCGGGTGTCCTCCTTGCCTCAGGGCATCCGCCCCCTCGCCAGGAGAAAATATCACTACGCCCCTCGGGCAAAAATACTCATTAAACAAGGTTGCCTGATACGAACCGCGGCGGACTGCCCTCCAGTGTTCATTTCTGGACTTTCCCCAAGTTCCGTCTGAATGTCCAAAAGCATAGAGCCTGAATTCTTTGGTAGCACAGCGAAGCCCCTCATAGCTGAGGTTGAGGACGCCATTTGGCGTTTTCACTGCTGCCGCATAGCGGACGACCCCGTCTGCGGCAATACTGATGGTCTGGGGCGCAATATAGTATTTGTTCGAGGAGGCGACACTGACATAGTATTCGACAAGACTCTCCATCTTGGGAATCTCTGGCAGCACTGCCTTGGTCTCAACCCAGACTTTTTCCTCTTCGTAATACTCGCCGTACTTTTTGTCTCCGTAGAATTCCGCCCACACCACTTTGGGCACAAAGATCAAAACGACGACGGTAACAAGCTTGATCGCCTTCCAACCGGGCATTCCGCATCACTCCATCCAATTCGGAAAGCAATGATACTCCGCACTGTCGAGTCTTTCAGTGGGCGATGACAGCCTCTATCTCAGCAAAGGTGGATGCGATCAAAGTGGAACTGATCGTTACGCCCAACTGCTGGGAAATTTGAGTCGTGGAGAAAATTCCTCTCACCATCTGTCGGCCCGACATGTCTTCTTCGGCGACAAGGGCATGCTGTCGGCCTGCCCACTGCAATGTGGCCACCACATGCCCCACTTCGGCTGCACGGACGTCCTTCATGTCGAGCACCTCCAATCGATCACGCGGTGTCATGATGTCCCGCACTTTTACTTCCTCGTGAAGAACGCCACGATCTCGCACAACCTGCATCGGCTTCTCGCCAAGAATGTCAGTCGAAGTGATTATCCCCAGAATGCATCGTTTCTCGTCGGCCACCAGCAACGACCTGACAGTATTTCGTGCCATGGCTTTGTCTGCCGAAACAAGTGTAGCGTCCGGACCAATGGTAACGACCTGAACATGCTTAAGATCGGTCATCACATCAGTGGCAGGCGAGTCAAGGGTAACCTTATTCCCGGGTTGCACCTCGGCTTGATAGTAACTAGCGCAACGTTCTAGTCTGACTTGGCGGAGCGTTTTATATTGTTCGCGAATCATGCTTCCCCTCCTTTCTGTTTGCGTGGCAGGACATCGAAGAAAGCGCGCCTCTACGGGCGCTGCATTTCATTGTCGGCACAAATTGGGGGAAGTGAAAATGGAAACTGCAGATTACGTCATTAGCCGACTGAATCGGCCGCCACTCAACCTAATAATGCAGAGCGTCGAAAGGA
>JAHCIA010000006.1 GCA_026129465.1 Flavobacteriales bacterium | reverse complement strand
GTCAGCGTCTGGGGCGGCAGGGCGCCGCTGGTCACCACGATCGGCAGGTTGCTGCCGCCGCCGCTGGGTACCGTCAGGCCCGTCACGCTGGTGCCGCCGGTGATGATCGCAGTACCCGGGCACACCACGCCGCCGATCGTCACCGTAAACGGCGTCATGAAGCCCGAGCCCGCAATCGTGATCGCCGTGCCGCCCGCGGGCAGGTCACCCAGCGGGCTGAAGCTGGTCACCGCAAACTCGATCGCGCCAAGGCTCTGGCTGTTCGGGTTGGGTGTGCCCAGCAGCACCGTCACGCCGCCGGTCACGCTTACCGCGCCCGTGCTGGTTACACCCAGCGTCCAGGTCTCGGGCGTGGCGGCCACGCCCATGCCCGCGGTGTTGCTCAGCGCGATCCGCACCCACAGGTCGGCGCTCGTGCTGTTGGTGACCGTAAAGCCGGTAAAGGTCGCATTGACCGTCGCGCCGCCCACGCCGCTGTACAGCTGCGTGTCGCTGGCGGCGTTGAAGCTGCCGTCGCCGTCATCGCGCCATACCTCGACAGCGGTCACGTCGGTGGCCCAGTCGCCGGTGCCGCCGGTGGTGATCGCGATGCTGTTCACGCTCACGTCCGCGTTGGCAGCCGTCAGCCGCCAGCGCGAGACCGTGTACGTGGCCGCGCTGCCGCCGCGGTGCAGCGGCGGAGCTGTCACAGCCGGGCCGTTGGCCACCGTGATGGCCGCCGCGTTGATGATCAGCGCCGTGCTGGCGCCGGTGGGCAGGCCGATCACCGTGCCGCCCGTGGGCGGGGTGGTGTTGGCGCTTTGCAGGTTGGCGTTGAAGGTCTGGCCCGCCGTGGCTGTGCCGTTCAGCTTGCCGACCAGGTAGAAGCGCCGCGAGGTGCCCGCGGCCATGGCCGGGTTGGTCAGGGTCATGGTCACGGTGTTGGCCACAAAGTTGCCGGTGGGTGCAGCCAGCGTGTCGGTGCCTGCGCCGTCCCATGTGCCGTTGCCGTTGTCCTGGTACAGGGCGATTTCAGAGTACGCGGTGTTGTGGCTGCCGGTACCTGATGCGTTGAAGGTCAGGCTGGTGACGGTCCATGCGCCGCCGGGTGCGGCGGCCAGCGTCACATCCAGCAGCAATGCGCCGTCGTTGGTGGGCCCCTGGTAGTTGCTGTCCACCGAGGCTGCCCCGCTGGGGCCGTTGAAGGTCACAGCCAGCACGTTGGCGCTGACCACCAGGCCGGGTGTGCCGGTGACAGCCGGAACCGGCAGGCCGCTTGGCGTGCCGCCATGGGTGCCGTTGCCTGCAGCGGACACATAGCACTGGAAGGTTTCGTTGTCGGAGGCGTTGGCGTTGAGGTTGTAGATCACAAAGAAGCGGCGGGTGTCGCCGGCGGTGAAATTGGCGTGGCTGGCCATGCTGAACTGCACGGTGCCGTTGTCGGCGCTGAATGTGCCGGAAGCGACCTGGGTGTCGGTGCCGGGCTCAAAGGTGCCGTTGGCGTTGCTGTCATGCCAGAGCTGCACGGCGGTCA
>JAHCIA010000005.1 GCA_026129465.1 Flavobacteriales bacterium | reverse complement strand
CGGCTGGAGCGCCTAAAGCGCCCACAGTAAACGGTGTCCCTAGACTCTGCGTTGTGGCCAGTGCCGAAAAGGTTATATCCGAGTCGACAATCGATACAGGGTGTACGACGTTCGAAACCTCGAAGCCTTCAGAGAAAGGCGGACGGATCCCAAGCCTTGAAATCAGGTTGGTAAAAAACGTTGAGGTTATCCGCGCTATCTGTGGCATTAGTTCACGTCGATTCGCCAGAAGAACGTCAGAGCGCCCGCCGTGGTGTTCCTGGCCGTCAGGACAATCCGGCAGGCTCTTACCGCGCCCTGAAAAACGATATCATCCGGAATGATCGGAAACCGATTTTGCAGGTTAATCGCCTGATCGTTCATCACGGGGATATTCGCGATCAGGGTTGCGCGTAAGCCCGTGTTTGAGCCGGTACAGGAAAGGGTCACCTTCGTGCCGGTAGGTACAAACTCATAGAGCTGACCCGCCACCACGTTTGCGCTCACCGAATTCGCTGCTACCGAAACACTGTCTTGCATTACTGGCATGGTGTCCTCCTAGCACTTTTTGCGGCGCCGCACATGGCAGCTAGTCGCTAGCTGCATCTTCACGCGGCTGGCCATTGTGTCGAAACTCTTCAGACGTCGCATTGACCGGCGGAGCGCCTTGGGATTCGCTGGATTCATCCTTCTGCGTTTATGTTGCATCCGATAGGAAACCAGATCCGCGACGGCCGCGGCTCCGATCACCGTCGAGAGCGCGGTCGGACCCCACCGGCGCAGCATCGAGTACAGTTGTTCGATGGTTGCCCGGGATCCACTCGCCCGGAGCTTTTGGAGCGCCTGCCACAGAGAAGGAAAACGAGCAGACCAGGCAGGCATTCCGGCAGCGATTGCACGCGCAGCCATCGGCACAGAAGCGGCTGTGGGATAGACCGCAGCCGGCGCGCCGAATCCACCGTATGAAACGGGCTGGTAAGTCGGCATCAACGCTGTAGGCTGGTTGTGAGAAAATCCTCCCAGGATTGACCCTGCGACCCCTTCAATGAGGTCTCCTGCGAACCCGCTAGTGGGATCGAAAACGGAATCGACGAAGTCGAAAAGTCCCATGGCTGATGCCCTCCTGTCGGCTCAGAAAAGTATACGGAATACGCGGGCGGCGGCCCATAGGGGTTACCGCCGCCTTGACCGTAATAGCTGTAGTTCCCGCCTTGTAAGACGTTCGTTTTAGTCCGGTTCGCTCCGATATTGGAAATAGCCTGGATGCCCTTGCCTATCGCGCCGACAGCAACTTCCGTTGCAATGATCGGCGGGAAAACCACGCGGGCAATGTTCCAGCCTTCACCCTTGTTTAGGTTCTGAATCCCGAGAGCCTTACCAAAAGACCCCAAAAATCCCATGACTAAACCTCAGGCTCCATCGGATCGTTAGAGAACTGTCGCGTTCTGCGCGACGGGCTAGGATTCTTCGCGCCCGCCATGAGGGCTTCAAGCTCATTGTCTATCGTCTCCTGCTTCTGCCACCGTTTGACGCTCTTCTCGCGGTTGGCGACAGTTACAGACCGCGCCTCAAGATCAGCAACGGCCCATTCCAGCTTACGGGTTCGACGGTGCAAGGACCAGGTTGTAACCAGGCCGCCAGCTACCCCACCACCCAAAACGAGAGCGATAACCAGTAATAGAGCTTGTTCCATGCCGATACGCTACCCCTTGTGTGTATCTCTTTGGATACATACTAGGGGTGGTGTAGCGAAAAGTCTACAAAAACTTTAAAATGGAGGTGGTTAGGGCGGGGCGGCAGGCTCAGAGCCGTAGGCTCGCAGCGGGAGCGCCCTCCGAACGTTCGAAGAAAGAAAGAAAATTCGTCGGATGGGCTGTGGATAACGGGGATAACGGGGATAACTATGAGAATCGTCTGCGATCACCTACACTTAAGCGATCATGATGCGGTGTGGATAAGGAACGATGGGACCCTGGCACCTGTGCTGCACATTCTCTCACGAAAGCCAGCGGTCCTATTCATTTCGAATAAGACGCTGGCCTTCAAATGTGAGATATGCGTTAAGTCACAGGGGTTAGCCAGATCGACGCCTGATATCCTGAACCGGCCCCACCGGCAGGCCCTACCGTAACGCGGATTCTCTCGGAAGCTGCGAGCTCCACTCGGAACGACATCGGAGCAGTCCCAGACTGGCCGTTAGGCCCTCCTCCCATGCCCCAGAATCGTTGAACCCAGATGTTCGCGGCGTTGGCCGCGTCTCTCCGTTGCAAGTCCATCGCTGGCGTGCCTACGCCATCACCGGCACTCATGACGATGAATAGCTGATAGATTCCCGCGTGCTGGGCTCCCGTATCGGCTAGGACTGTACCGG
>JAHCIA010000004.1 GCA_026129465.1 Flavobacteriales bacterium | reverse complement strand
AGTTTCCCGCGCTGTGGGGATGGTCAAGTGGTGGGTTTTTCCTTTCGCGTTTTCGGCGCTGCAGCGCTTGCCCTGAAGCGGAAGCTGTCGTTGCCGGTCTCAAGGATATGGCAGTGATGGGTGAGCCGGTCGAGCAGCGCCGTGGTCATCTTGGCGTCGCCGAACACGCCGGCCCATTCGCTGAAGCTGAGGTTGGTGGTGATGACCACACTGGTCTGCTCGTAGAGCTTGCTGAGCAGATGGAACAGCAGCGCACCGCCTGACGGGCTGAACGGCAGATAGCCCAGCTCGTCGAGGATGATCAGGTCGAGCCGCAGCAGACGCTCGGCCAGCTGTCCCGCCTTGTTCAACGCCTTTTCCTGCTCGAGTGCATTGACCAGGTCGACGGTGGCGAAGAAGCGGACCTTCTTGTGGTGGTGGCGGACCGCCTGGATGCCGAGGGCTGTGGCAACATGGGTCTTGCCGGTGCCGGGACCGCCGATCAGCACCACATTGTCAGCGCCTTCGATGAAGGTGCCGCGATGGAGCTGCTGGACCGCGGCCTCATTGATCTCGCTGGAAGCAAAGTCGAAGCCGGTCAGGTCCTTGTAAGCGGGGAAGCGAGCGCCTTTGAGGTGATAGGCGATGGACCTGACCTCCCGCTCGGCAAGTTCGGCCTTGAGCAGTTGGGACAGGATCGGCACGGCGGTATCGAAGGCGGGCGCACCCTGTTCGATCAGCTCGTCCACGGCCTGAGCCATGCCATACATCTTGAGGCTGCGGAGCATGACCACAACGGCGGCGCTGGCGGGATCATGACGCATGGCGAACATCCTTGCCACGCAGCGTGTCGTAGCGCGCAACGTTGGCTTTGGGTTCCTGGCGCAAGGCCAGAGCCTGAGGCGCATCGATTAGCGCAACCGCAGTCTCTTTGCCATCGACCAGTCGATGCAGAAGATTGAGGATATGGGTCTTGGTCGGAACGCCGGCATCAAGAGCAACCTCGACGGCACACAGGACCGCCTGCTCGTCGTGCTGCAGGACAAGCGCCAGGATCTCCACCATCTCCCGATCGCCACCCGGTCGCTTGAGCAGGAGCCCCTGCAACCGCCGGAACGCCTCAGGCAGATCAAGGAACGGCGCCCCATTGCGCAGGGCGCCAGGCTTGCGCTGGATCACGGCCAGATAGTGCCGCCAGTCATAGACCGTGCGGCCCGGCTGGTGATGTGACCGATCGATGATGCGCGCGTGCTCGCACAGGATCTGGCCTTCAGCCACGACGAGGATCCGCTCAGGATAAATCCGCAGGCTGACCGGGCGGTTCGCGAACGAGGCTGGCACGCTGTAACGGTTGCGCTCGAAGTGCACGAGGCACGTCGGGGTCACGCGCTTGGTCTGTTCGACAAAGCCGTCAAAGGGTCGCCCCAGGGGCATCAGGCTTGTAACCTCACCGGCATGCGCATCGGCCACGCTGCCTGGAAGGTTGCCATGCACGATCTGGCCCCATTGTGCGATGCATCGCTCTTCGAGCCAGACGTTCAAGCCATCGAGGTCCGCGAAGTTGGGCAGTGGCTGCCACAGGCGCCGGCGGGCATCCTGCACGTTCTTCTCGATCTGCCCCTTCTCCCATCCTGATGCCGGATTGCAGAACTCGGGCTCGAACAGATAATGGCTGGCCATCGCCGCGAACCGGGCGTTGACCTGCCGGGCCTTGCCAGAGCCGATCCGGTCGACCGCCGTCTTCATGTTGTCGAAGATGCCGCGACGGGGAACACCGCCAAGAACCCGGAACGCCTGGGTCATCGCGTCGAACAGCATCTCGTGGGTCTGCAGTGGGTAGGCCCGAACGATAAACGCCCGGCTGTGCGACAGCTTGGTATGGGCCACCTGCAGCTTGGTGCGCTCGCCGCCCAGGATCGCCCAGTCTTCGCTCCAGTCGAACTGGAAGGCTTCGCCCGGGCCGAACACCAGCGGCACGAAGGTGCCGCGCCCGCTGGTCTGTTGCTCGCGCTGCCGATCGCCCTTCCAGGCCCGCACGAAGGCCGCGACGCGTTCATAGGACCCCTCATAACCCAGCACCACCAGATCGGCATGCATCTGCTTGGCCGTGCGCCGCTGCTTGCGCGATTTACCCGCTTCCACGCGCAGCCAGTCGGAGAGCTTCTGCGCAAAAGCGTCCAGCTTGCTGGGCCGCACCGGGACCCTGAACTTGGGATCCACCGTGTCGGCCCGCAGATACTTGCGAATGGTGTTGCGCGATAATCCAGTGCGCCGCTCAATCTCCCGGATCGGCATCCCTTCACGGAAATGCCAGCGCCGGATTACGCTCAATAACGCCATGTCGATCACTCCAATGTCCCCCGGCCAACAGCCTGGGAACGATCAAAAC
>JAHCIA010000003.1 GCA_026129465.1 Flavobacteriales bacterium | reverse complement strand
GTTGAACGAAGCCGCTACGCGGCGGCGTGGAGCGGGAGCGCCACGGCCCAAGGCCCGGTCGGGGCCGCCAAGGTCAGTTGGAGATTTCATCACGCGCTGCGCTCCGGTATTCTGGGCGGCGTCCGGGCGGCTGATGGGCCGCCCCGGACCCCGACACCGAACTAACATTATTCAACACGACCATGCATAAAAAAAGTCCGTCCCGCACGCAATCCTCAATTCCTTCGCCGACGACCTGAAGCTCCTGCCCGTCGGGCCCCGCACCGAACAGGCCTACCACGCCTGCGTTCGACAGCTCGGCGAACACTTCAACTGTTCTCCCGATCAGATCAGCCCCGAACAGCTCCGCCAGTACTTCATTCATCTCAAGACCGTCAAGCAGGTCGCCCGGCCGACCGCCACCCAGGCCCTCTGCGCCATCAAGCTTTTCTGGGAGAAAACCCTCCGCCGCCCCTGGCCCGCCGAGGTGGCACTGGTCCGCGCCGATCCCCAGTTCAAACTGCCCGTCATCCTCGCGGCCGCCGAGGTGCGCCGCCTTCTCGAGCGCGTGCCCGCCCTGGATCATCGCGTCGCGCTGACGACGATTTACTCCTGCGGCCTGCGCCTGGGCGAAGCCCTCAAGCTGGAGGTGGGCGACATTGATTCGGGACGCATGTTCCTGCACATCCGCGGCGGCAAGGGCAACAAGGACCGCTACGTCCCGCTGCCGCAACGCACGTTGGAACTCTTGCGGCAACACTGGAAGACCCATCGCCATCCGCGCCTGCTCTTCCCGGCCAAGGGGCGTTCCGGCCAGGGCGCCGCCACCGCCACCCGCCCGCTGGATCGTTCCACGCTGCAACGGGCCTTCCGCCTGGCGCTCACAGCCAGCGGCATCCGCAAGGCCGCCCACATCCACACGTTGCGCCATTCCTACGCCACCCACTTGCTGGAGCAGGGCGAGAACCTGCGTCAACTCCAGGTCAACCTCGGCCATCACAGTCCCAACGTGACGGTGATCTACACGCATCTGACGAGTCTCTGCCAGACCCAGCATCAACGACGGCTCAACACGTTCATGGCCGATCTCTGAGGCCGGGTCATGTCCGCGCCCGTCGGTTCCACCGAGGGCACGGTGCGTCTGCACGAGGTGCTGGTTCAACACGGACCGGCCTACCTCGCACGCTTTGGCGCCACGATGCCCGCCCGGCAACGCGAAGTGTTGCGTAAGCTGCTCCCGTGTCGCACCCCGGCCCTGGGCGGCGCCCTGCATCACTGTCCGCGCTGCGGTCAGCGCCACTTCACCTACCACTCGTGCAACGACCGGCATTGTCCGCAGTGCGGGCGGGAGGAGTCGGAAGAATGGCTGGCGGCGCAAGCAGCGTGGCTGCTGCCCGTGCCCTACTTCCTGGTGACGTTCACGGTGCCGGAGGCGTTGCGCGGTTGGTTGCGGCGTCATCCGGCCTTGGGCTACGACCGGTTGTTTGACGCCAGCGCGCAGGCGTTGCAGGACCTGGCGCAGAGCCGGCTCGGGGCCACGCTGGGGATGCTGGGCGTGTTGCACACCTGGAGCCGCACCCTCATTCACCATCCGCACATCCACTTCCTCGTGGCGGGTGGGGGGTTGAGTTTGGACCAGCGCCGGTGGGTGAGCGCCAAACCCAACTTCCTGCTGCCGGTCAAGGCGTTGAGCGACCGTTGCCGGAATCTGTTTCGGCAGGGACTGGAGCAACAGGCGCCGGACGCACTGCGCCACATCTCCGCCAGTGTGTGGAAGCAGCGCTGGGTGGTGCATAGCGCGGCGGTGGGCGCGGGCGAACCGGCGTTGCGTTACCTGAGCCGCTACGTCTTTAAGACGGCGACAGGCAATCGGGCGTTGCCCGTGCAACCCGACGGCCGGCTGCGCTGGCGCTATCGCGAGAGCGCCACCCGGGCGTGGCGGCACGTGGACCTCGAACCGTTCGAGTTGATCCGGCGCTTTCTGCAGCACGTGCTGCCGCGGGGCTTTCATCGCGTGCGCCGCTTCGGCTGGTGGCATCCGGGCGGACGGGGGAAGCTCAACCGCGTGCGCGCGTTGTTGCACCAGTCGCCGGTGCTCACCGCGGCCGAAGCAGCCGCGTGGCAACCGCCGACCGGAGCCGGGCCCGAACCGGCGGACCCTCAACCTTGCACCCGCAACCCGCCACCCCTCCAGTGCGCGCGGTGCGGCGGGGTGCTGGTGCTGGTGGAACGCTGGCGACCGGGACAACGTCCGGCCAGGCGCGGTCAAGACCGGGCGCCGCCCTGACGGGATGCCGCTTCGTGTTCAAGGTTCGAGGGTTGGGGCGCGCCCGGCGGAAAACGCGCGGGCGACGTGGACCGGGGCGGTGTGCCCGGGGCGTGCCGGGGCAGCGGGCGCAGGCGATTTTGACCGGAAGCAAGACCCTGGTGTGAG
>JAHCIA010000002.1 GCA_026129465.1 Flavobacteriales bacterium | reverse complement strand
TGCTGGTCGCACCTACAACCTCTCTGATCAGTGCACTGTTGAGCATCTTGTGTCCGTTTGTTGTGAAGCTCTTGGGCGTCCGCCGCCACGCTGGCGCCTGCCAGAAATGGTGCCGCGAGCTTTCGCGTGGCTCCTGGATCGAATGGCAAGCGGAAGGCTGACACAGGGGCAGATTGACATTCTGACGAGTCGAGCCCAGTACTCTACAGAGCAGATCCGGAGCGAGCTCGGATATAATGATGTCATGAAACTGGATGATGCCCTGAGCGAACTGGTTGCTGCCTGGCTCAAGCGAGAAACATGACTGAGCGCAAACATAGGCCGCTGTTTTCGGTCATCGTTTTTTTGCTGTTCTTCAGCTACGCTACTGCAGCGGCGCTGCTGTTCCAGAAGTTCCTTTTGCCGCTAATCGACTCGGCTCACCACGGACAGGGACTCGTGGAAGGGGATTCTGCCTATTTCCACTCTATTGCAGTTGATCTGGCCGAGCGCATTCGCCTACATGGCTGGTCCGAATGGCGCTTCTATCCAACGCATGCAGCAACCGGTAACGTTGCCTTGTTGGCGGGTCTTTATGTTTTATTCGGTAACGACCCCTCCCTGATGGTTCCGGTGAATGCCGCGATCCATGCTTTTACTGGCACGCTGTTATTCTTATTAGGCCGCAAGCTGTGGCCGGGCCGCATCGGCGTACTGGCTGGGATTATTGCGGGTGTGCTGTATGTCGTTTTTCCGTCTGCTCTGAACTGGTACGGCCAGATACACAAGGATGGCTTCGCTCTTGCCGGGACGATTCTGGTGTTGTACGCCTGGATAGCTGCAGAAGAAGGTGGGCGATCGAGCTGTTGGCAATCAGCTATGACCATCGTGGCCACGCTTGCGGGGGTGGCGCTGATAGTTTTCGTGCGGCCATATAACCTCGTGCTGGTTTTCATCGGCGTAGTGCTGATGTTATTTTTCAAGCTCGGTTCGATCTTGAAGAACTGCGGGTCGGCTGAGTACCGGCGTATTTTGACACTACAAGTCGTCCTAGCCTTCTTGGTTGGCGTCGCTACCTACATGTCGCCTCGTACTGGCGCCGATGAGCAGAGCTATGCTCGGTGGACAGCAGGTGGAACTGCCGGCGGAACTGCCGTGACTACTATCCAATGGACGTGGCATCCAACATCCTGGATTCCACAGACCATCGATAAGTACGTCGAAGTGATTGCGAGGACACGAGTCGGACTGATCGATGAAGGCCTGAAAATACAGGCCGGCTCGCTTTACGATATTGACGCGCTCCCGGATAGCACGCCGCAGGTGGTGGCGTATGTGCCGCGAGCGCTGCAGATTGCGCTTTTTGCTCCCTTTCCTTCGTTGTGGTTCGAGAAGATCAGTGTTACGCGTCTGGTTGCGGTGGGTGAGATGGCAATCTGGTATCTGATCGCCCCGGGTATGTTGCTGGTGCTGTGGTTTGCCCGTACTCGTGGTGTTATGGCCTTGCTTGTCTTTTCACTGGCCTTGCTGACGGTTTATGGCATAACCATAGCCAACGTTGGCACGCTGTATCGCATTCGCTATCTCTACATGTTCCTGCTGATACTTGTCAGCCTAGGTGGTTGGCTGCACTTCTTGGAGAGGTACGGATGGATGCCGCAGATACGTGGCATGTCCTTATCTCGCGAACAAACTTCGTCTGTTGCAAAAAAGGAAATGAAGTTGGCCCGCTCAGTCTTGGTGGGTTCCGGAATGGCTGTGGCTGCGGTGACCGGAATCACCTTTATTGGCTTGTTTGCCAGAGACATTGTCATGGCGAGATTATTCGGTCTAGGCGGGGAACTCGATGCCTTCGTGGTTGCCACGGTGATGCCGATGTTCCTTGTGGCGGTGCTAAGCGTACCTATCGGCACTGCGATCGTGCCGGTCTTTCTGGCCGTGCGTGAGCGGTCGTCGGTGATCGCGGCTCAGACACTGGCTCGACAGGTAGCGAAGATGTTCCTTGTCATGGCGCTGATTCTGGTTGGTGTGGTGGTTTTGGCAGGGCCTGGTTTGATAGAGATGGCAGGCTGGTCGGCGCTGCCAGAGAAGGCGGGAAGAACGCAGGCAATCATGTTGTGGATGCTGGCAATCTTCGTTTTCAGCGGCTTGGTCACACTCGCCAATGGCTTGCTAAACGCCCTGGGGCACTATGTCGTGCCAGCCGCCGCTCAGGTAATTGTTCCTATTGTAGCCATCGCCGCCCTGTTGGTATTCGGCAATTCCCATGGTGCGATCGTTGCAGCAGTGGCGATGTTTGTTGGCCAGTTGGCCAATCTTGCCTTGGTCTATCGGGCGCTCGCGGCGCGGGGGATATCGCTAATGATTCCGGCGAAGCACGAAGGTGTCGGATTCGGGCAGTTTGTTTCTCAGTATCTGCCGCTGGTGGCGGCAGCGGTGTTCATGCAGTTGACCGTTCCGGTGAGTACCGCGATGGCTTCGGTACTGCCGGAAGGCGGAGTGGCAGCGCTTGGTCTTGGCAGCAAGGCCGTCCTGTTTGCCACCGGCCTGATCGGTGCCTCTATTGCCTCGGTCGTACTGCCATACTTCTCGCGTTACATGGCACAAAGCCGGTTGCTGGATGCGCGCCGAGAACTTTCATTCCTGCTGCTGGCGGGAACCGTTATTTCGATTCCCGCCACATTGGCTCTGCATCTTTTATCCGTACCGTTTGTCCGCCTAGCGTTCGAGGGCGGGGCCTTCGGTTCCTCTGAAGTGGGCGTAGTCTCACGGGTGATGTCCAACGGCATCCTGCAGCTGCCGTTTTTTGTCACCAACCTGCTTCTGCTGAAATTTGCCATTGCTACCCGTCGTTCGGGCAGAGTCATGCTTGCTGCGGCCGTAGGCCTGGCGGCAAATGTTTTACTTAATTTTGTGCTGATGCCCCGCCTCGGAGCGCCGGGTATTGCGTTATCCATGTCGATTGCCGCGGCGACCTCGGCAGGGCTAATGCTGCTTTTGTTTTTTCGCCTTGGCGATGTGGCCTGGGTTGACATGGTGTTCATCC